>NZ_JAKRFE010000046.1:0-1065 GCF_022348225.1 Gordonia sp. McavH-238-E | reverse complement strand
AGGGGGTGAGAAACCTCATCTTGGAACAGGCTTCCCGCTTAGATGCTTTCAGCGGTTATCCCTTCCGAACGTAGCTAACCAGCAGTGCCCCTGGCGGGACAACTGGCACACCAGAGGTTCGTCCGTCCCGGTCCTCTCGTACTAGGGACAGGTTTCCTCAAGTTTCTTACGCGCGCGGCGGATAGAGACCGAACTGTCTCACGACGTTCTAAACCCAGCTCGCGTGCCGCTTTAATGGGCGAACAGCCCAACCCTTGGGACCTACTCCAGCCCCAGGATGCGACGAGCCGACATCGAGGTGCCAAACCATCCCGTCGATATGGACTCTTGGGGAAGATCAGCCTGTTATCCCCGGGGTACCTTTTATCCGTTGAGCGACACCGCTTCCACTTGCCGGTGCCGGATCACTAGTCCCGACTTTCGTCCCTGCTCGACATGTACGTCTCACAGTCAAGCTCCCTTGTGCACTTACACTCAACACCTGATTGCCAACCAGGCTGAGGGAACCTTTGGGCGCCTCCGTTACCTTTTAGGAGGCAACCGCCCCAGTTAAACTACCCACCAGGCACTGTCCCTGAACCCGATCAGGGTCCGAGGTTAGAAGTCCAATACGATCAGAGTGGTATTTCAACAACGACTCCATGAACACTGGCGTGCCCACTTCACAGTCTCCCACCTATCCTACACAAACCGAACCGAACACCAATACCAAGCTATAGTGAAGGTCCCGGGGTCTTTTCGTCCTGCCGCGCGTAACGAGCATCTTTACTCGTACTGCAATTTCGCCGAGTCTGTGGTTGAGACAGCAGAGAAGTCGTTACGCCATTCGTGCAGGTCGGAACTTACCCGACAAGGAATTTCGCTACCTTAGGATGGTTATAGTTACCACCGCCGTTTACTGGGGCTTAAATTCTCAGCTTCGCCACCGAAATGACTAACCGGTCCTCTTAACCTTCCAGCACCGGGCAGGCGTCAGTCCGTATACATCGTCTTACGACTTCGCACGGACCTGTGTTTTTAGTAAACAGTCGCTTCTCTCTGGTCTCTGCGACCCACACCAGCTCA
>NZ_JAKRFE010000045.1:0-1271 GCF_022348225.1 Gordonia sp. McavH-238-E | reverse complement strand
TGGACTGCTCCCCGGGAGTTGGACTGAAAATCAGTTTCGACTACCCGGGGAGAGTTGTATGCATCCACGTAGTTCGTTGTCGGTGGAGCAGCGTGAGCGGGCGGTAGCCTTCTTCGAGGAAGGCTTCGGTGATCGCTGGGTCGCCACGAAGTTGGGCGCATCACGCGAGGCGGTGAAGACGCTGTATCAGCGTTGGCGAATTCATGGCAGGGGTGCATTGGTGAAAAAGCGAGTCCAAGGCACGTACTCATTTGAGTTCAAAGTGGCGCTGGTGCAGCGTTTCCTGGCCGGCGAGAACGCGCTCACGCTCAGCCAAGAGGCCGGCCTGTCCTCCCCTCAACAGCTCAAAGCGTGGGCGCGAATCTATCGTCGTGACGGCGTCGATGGGCTCAAACCCAAGCCGCGTGGTCGCCCTCGCACCCAGCCGGTCGAAGAGCTCAGCGAGCTGGAACAGTTGCGTCGGGACAACGAGCGGTTGCGGGCGGAGAACGCATACTTGGGAAAATTGCAGGCCTTGAGGCAGCAGCACCGACGGTCCTGAAGGTTCACGCCGTCATCTCCCTCAAGGCAGAACATCGACTGAGCGATCTGCTCGCCGCGGCGGGGCTGGCACGCTCGACGTTCTTCTACCACCAGGCCCGACTCGGCAGCCCCGACCCATGGGAACAGACCAAGGCCGCGATCAGCGAGATCTTCCACGCCAACAAGGGCCGGTACGGCCACCGGCGAGTACACCGTGAGCTGGTCAAGAGCGGCGAACAGATCGCGAAGAAGACCGTGCTGGCGCTGATGCGTCAACTCGGCCTGACCTGTCAGGTTCGCCGGCGTCGTTACGTGTCGTACCAGGGCCAGACCGGGGTCATCGCCGACAACCTACTCAACCGCGACTTCACCGCCGAGGCACCCAACCAGAAGTGGGCCACCGATGTCACCGAGTTCCGCATCGGCGAGAACAAGCTGTACCTGTCACCGATCTTGGACCTGTACAACCGCGAGATCATCGCCCACTCGATCAGTCGATCACCGAATCTAGATCTGACCCACTCGTCTTTGCGGGCCGCACTTGCCACCCTCGAACCCGGCCAGCGCCCGTTGGTGCACTCCGATCAAGGCTTCCAATACCAGCACAAAACCTGGGGACGGATACTCGCCGAAGCCGGTGCGCAGCAATCGATGTCACGTAAAGGGAACTGCTACGACAATGCCGTGATGGAAGCGTTCTTCGGACACCTGAAGGAGGAATGCTTCCACCACGTCACCTACCTCGACAC
>NZ_JAKRFE010000044.1:0-1275 GCF_022348225.1 Gordonia sp. McavH-238-E | reverse complement strand
CGATGGCCGAGCATCTCGACATGTCACAGTCAACCGTGTCGCGTGTGTGGCGGGCGTTCGGATTGGCTCCGCACAAACAGGATTCGTGGAAGCTGTCGAGAGATCCCTTGTTCACCGAGAAGGTCCGTGAATCACCCCTGGTTTGATGCCGCTTCCTTCTGAGTCAGGAAGGATGAGCACATGCCTAAGAAGATCGATCCGGAGGTCCGTTCGAGGGCCTTGCGTTTGCTGGAGGCGCACGGCGGCGAGTACACGTCGTTGACTGCCGCGGCAGAGGCGATCGCCAAGCAGGTCGGTGTCGGTGGGGAGACGGTACGTCGGTGGGCCGTGCAGGCCCAGGTCGATGCCGGCGCCCGGTCGGGGACCACGTCGAAGGAGTCCGCTGAGATCAAGCGACTCAAGGCGGAGAACAAGCAATTGCGAGAGGACGTTGCCATTTTGAAAGCGGCGACGACTTTCTTCGCGGGGGAACTCGACCGCCGCAACCGATGATCGTGGCGTTCATAGATCAGATGCGCGCCAACGGTTTTGCGGTCGAGTCGATCTGTCGGGTCTTGCGTGAGCAGGGCTGCATGATTGCCGCACGAACCTACCGGGCATCGCGAACACGCACGCCTGCCGCTCGGACCGTCTCCGATGCCCACGTCGTCGATGCGGTGCGCACCGTGGTCTGGCGCACCGATGACGACGGCCGGCGGAAGATGACTCCGGAGGGCCTCTACGGGCGGGTGAAGATGCGCGCCCATCTGCATCGGACAACACTGCCCGGGGTGTCCTATGGCGCCGTTGATCGAGCGATGAAAGTGCTAGGCCACAACGGGATTCGAAGGTCCAAGGGAGTCCGTACGACCGTGCGGTCCGCTGATGGTGTACGTGCGGAGGATCTGGTGAATCGACAGTTCAGTGCCGTCGAGCCGAACCGGGTGTGGGTGACCGATTTCACCTACTGCCGGACGTGGGCGGGGTGGGTGTACGTGGTGTTCATCATCGACGTGTTCTCACGTCGGATCGTGGCGTGGCACGCCTCGACGTCGAAGACGGTGGAGCTGGTGACGGTCCCGCTTCGGATGGCGCTGTGGCAGCGGAAACGAGAGGGTCATCCGGTGAAAGCTGCTGAGCTGATTCATCATTCGGATGCTGGAAGTCAGGGCGGATTCAACTGGTCGTCGCAACACCATGATCATGGAGGTGTTTGCGGTGGCTACGGCGGACTGGAGTCGGAGGACCAGCGATGTGGCGGTAGGTGTTCGTCGGCAGTGGCGTGCTGATCGTGCA
>NZ_JAKRFE010000043.1:0-1339 GCF_022348225.1 Gordonia sp. McavH-238-E | reverse complement strand
AGCGACGAGATGGTCCTATAGATTGTCAAGCGCTCCGAGGTCGGTGGTGAAGGCTTTGTAGAGTTCGCGGGCGACGTAGCGTTTGAGGCATCGGATGATTTCCTTCTTCGTTTTCTCGTTGCCGCGTCGGGCGAGGTAGGCGCGGGTGGGGTCGTGGGATTTCATCCGTCCGACGACGATCATGTGCAACGCGCTGTTAGCCGCCCGGTCACCGCCACGGTTGAGGCGGTGACGCACGGTCTTGCCCGACGATGCCGGTAACGGCGCGACACCGACGAGTTTGGCGAAGGTGGCTTCGGTGCGCATGCGTTCGGCATTGTGCCCGATCGTGATCAATAGCCGTGCGCTGGTGATCGGGCCGACCTGAGGCAGGCCCAGCACGGTAGGCACCAATGGTTTCAACAGCTTGTTGAGTTCGCGGGTCAACGTGGTGACCTCGCGGTGGGTCTGCCGGTACCGCCCGGCGATGGACTTCGCCGCGAACACAAACGCCGCGCGCGGATCGGTCAACGACGCCGGGGCCGTGAGTGATTCGACCAGTGCGAGTCGTTGAGGCGTGGTGGTGCGGGTTTTGAGTTGATCAGCGAACTCATCGGGTGCCGTGGTGCACAGGTCACGGAGTTGGTCACCGAGTTCGGTGCGGTGATCGACCGCCATTCTCCTTGCCACGTACAGCATTCGGATCGACTCGACAACGCCTGTGGTGTCTTTGGCGTGGCCAGTGGCCCGCCCGGTCAGCACAGCCATCGCCGCGGCGTAAGCATCGAGCTGGTCGGACTTGCCCTGGGCTCGGCGGGCCCGCACGTCCGGGGCGTTGACCTCGATCACCTCGATACCGGCGGCGGTCAACTCGCGGGTGAGTCCCGCGCCGTATGAGGCGCTGGATTCGACCCCGGCTTGTTCGAGGCGACCGTGGGTGCGGGCCCAGTCCAGCAGCTGCTGGTAGCCGGCAGCCGAGGCGGGGAATTCGAGATCGGCCAACGGCAGGCCGAGGGTGTCGATGATCGCTGCGTGGTGGGTTTGCTGATGGGTATCAACCCCGAGTACGACCACTTGCGTACCCACTGCTGTCTCGGTCATTCTGGCGGTGTCTCCTTCACTGCGGTGATGGATGACCTCGCCGGGGCGGGTGGACACGACAGTGAGGAGTCACGGGCTCAAGCCCGAACACGGCCCTTATTAGGTCACACCCGCCCCGGTCTCCCAAGGTCGTTGTGTTGCGGTGATCGCCAGCGCAGTGAGGCCGACAGATCTCGTCCATGACAGCACCGTCAGCCACGAAGCAGGTCAGGCCTCAACCCATGACGACCACCACACCCATTCTCACTGCCACGAAGGG
>NZ_JAKRFE010000042.1:0-1445 GCF_022348225.1 Gordonia sp. McavH-238-E | reverse complement strand
CGGTGTGTGTTGTTTGAGAAGTGCATAGTGGATGCGAGCATCTTTATTTCAAATCAACTTTTTGTTGGTCTGTGATTTAGCAGAATTTGTAGTGTGTGATGTCTACATTCGGTCCTCGCGGTGCGGCCCTGTTGTGGGGTTGTGGTGTGGGGGTTGTTTGTAGGTGTTGTTGTAAGTGTGTAAGGGCGTTCGGTGGATGCCTTGGTACCAGGAGCCGATGAAGGACGTGGTAGGCCGCGATAGTCCTCGGGGAGTTGTCAAACGAGCTGTGATCCGAGGGTGTCCGAATGGGGAAACCCAGCACGAGTGATGTCGTGTTACCACCAGCTGAATGTATAGGCTGTGTGGGGGGAACGTGGGGAAGTGAAACATCTCAGTACCCATAGGAAGAGAAAACAATTGTGATTCCGTGAGTAGTGGCGAGCGAAAGCGGAGGAGGCTAAACCATGCGCATGTGATACCGGGTAGGGGTTGTGTGTGTGGGGTTGTGGGGTTCGTCTTCTTCCATCTGCCTGTGGAAGCGTGAGTGAGAAAATCATGTGTTAGGTGAAGTGGCCTGGAATGGTCTGCCGTAGTCGGTGAGAGTCCGGTAGCTGAAAACACATGGTCTTGCGTGACGGTGTCCCCAAGTAGCAGCGGGCTCGTGGAATCTGCTGTGAATCTGCCGGGACCACCCGGTAAGCCTGAATACTTCCTGGTGACCGATAGCGGACAAGTACCGTGAGGGAAAGGTGAAAAGTACCCCGGGAGGGGAGTGAAATAGTACCTGAAACCGGACGCTTACAATCCGTCAAAGCCTGTGAGTCCTTGTGGCTGCGGGTGATGGCGTGCCTTTTGAAGAATGAGCCTGCGAGTTAGTGCTCGGTGGCGAGGTTAACCCGTGTGGGGTAGCCGTAGCGAAAGCGAGTCTGAATAGGGCGTTTGAGTCGCCGGGTCTAGACCCGAAGCGGAGTGATCTACCCATGGCCAGGGTGAAGCGTCGGTAAGACGTCGTGGAGGCCCGAACCCACTTCAGTTGAAAATGGAGGGGATGAGTTGTGGGTAGGGGTGAAAGGCCAATCAAACTCCGTGATAGCTGGTTCTCCCCGAAATGCATTTAGGTGCAGCGTCACATGTTTCTTACTGGAGGTAGAGCTACTGGATGGCCGATGGGCCCCACAGGGTTACTGACGTCAGCCAAACTCCGAATGCCGGTAAGTGAGAGTGTGGCAGTGAGACTGCGGGCGATAAGGTTCGTAGTCGAGAGGGAAACAGCCCAGATCGCCGGCTAAGGCCCCTAAGCGTGTACTAAGTGGAAAAGGATGTGGGGTCGCGAAGACAACCAGGAGGTTGGCTTAGAAGCAGCCACCCTTGAAAGAGTGCGTAATAGCTCACTGGTCAAGTGATCCTGCGCCGACAATGTAGCGGGGCTCAAGTACACCGCCGAAGCCGCGGCACTCACATAT
>NZ_JAKRFE010000040.1:0-1624 GCF_022348225.1 Gordonia sp. McavH-238-E | reverse complement strand
AGCCTGAATCCGTGGATGAGGTTTCAGGCGGGTGGGTTTGCGGTGCGTGAGCGTCTGATTGTGTTGTGGGCGCGGGGTATTCGCTGACCTGTGTCAGCCTTTTCACTGGGGTTCCTTGGTGGTGGGCGGTCGTGTTGAGGTGCGGGTTCAGGTGGTGTGGACTGCGGACCACAGCGCGGTGAACGCGTGTTGGGTGGGCCAGTGTCGGGGTAGGTGCAGGATGGGTGTTCGTGCTGGTCGGGCCAGTCGGGCGGGTATCGCGATCAGTGTGCGACGCAGCGTTGCTGCACGCGCGGCGCGGAGTCTGGGGGTTGCGGTGAGCGCGGCGAGGGTGCGCATCAGGTTGTGGCTGATGGCGGCCAGCGCGAGCCAGGCGGCGTTGGCGCCGAAGACTCCGGAGGGCAGGTGCGCCAGGGGTCCGTCGATGAGGTCGGCGAACACGGTTTCGATGATGGCGTGGCGGCGGTGGGTGATGTCGGCGGTGACGGTGTCGTCGGTGGTGTTGGTGAAAAACGAGTGGTACCGCCAGGCGGGCATCAGGGTGTCGGTGCCGGCGGGGTGGTGGGCTTTGACCCGGCGCACGATGAGTCGGGCGGTGACCGGTTGGGTGGAGTCCGGTTGCACGGTGTGGGTGGTTTCGGCGACTTCGGCATCGGAGATCAGTTCGCCGGTGTCGGGGTCGGTGACCGCCCCGGGGTAGTGCACCGGGGTCCAGGCGTCGTCGCTGATCGCGGTGATGGCGCGGGTGATCGCGGTGTTGGTGCGTAGGACCAGCGAGAACGTCGCTTCGAGGCGTTGGCAGGTGCGCATCACCGCGGCGGTGCCATAGGCGGCGTCGCCACGCACGGTGATCTCCCCGCTCGCCCCACACCGGCGTGCGGTGGTCAGGGTTTCGGCGATCATTCTCGCTGCCCCGCTCCCGGAGGCGGTGCGCCCGGCGCGTAGCCAGGCGTTGCCGATCACCGGTGCATGCCCGGCTGCGGACAGAGTGGTGACCTGCGGGGACAGACCTTTGCGGAGGAGTTCACGCCCGGCGATTTTGGCGTGCCCGTAGGAGCCGCCTTCTTTCTGGTAGCCGTAGACCGGGCGTAGTAGTGAGTCAATGTCGACAAATACCTGGGACCCGTCGGTGGGTAGCAGACCCGCCGTGGCGCACATCGCCGGCAATGTGTGGGTCATCACCGCGTTGAGCGCTCGGGCATGTCCGGGGGTGAACTCGCGCAGCGTTTGCCCGATCGTGGCTGGGGCGTACACGCGGTCGAACAGGCGGGTGTGCCCACCGGCGCGAACCCTTCCGAGGTCGTCGATACTGTCAGCGCCGCAACATAATCCGGCGATCACGGTCAACAGTTTCGCCTCGAGGTTGGCCCCAGCGGAGGCGACCTGGGTGGTGCCGAGATCGACTCGGTCGCCCAGCGATACGGCCAACCCGGTCGACTCGGCCACTCTCATGACCGGTACCAGTCCGGCGTGCGACACCAGGTTGTCGTCGTCGAAGATGGCGGACTCGGCGGAGAACGTGTGCGATACTTTCACTGAAAGTGCCTTCTGAGCTGGAATGTTTTGTTGTCTCAACACCACCAATCATTCCAGCTCAGAGGGCATTTTCACGTTATCGACACCC